>NZ_CP156800.1 GCF_039862785.1 Acinetobacter sp. ANC 7912 | reverse complement strand
ATCGTTTTCTTTTTAGCATTATTTTTATATGTGCCGAGCATGGACGAAATCAAACAGCGTAGAGCAGACGTTGCATGGCTAGAACAAAAATACAGCCTAGATATTAAAAATTGCAATGGGAAGTCTTGCGTTCGCATCATGAAAAATGACTGTCACGGAGCGAATAAGGATTATTGTGTGATTGACCCAAAATAATGATTAGACAGTACTTTGCTCGGCTCTTGCCATCACCGAATCAATGACAGCAGTCGCAAAGTTGCCCGACTTTGAAACATGGCTAAAGCCATCTTTCAAAGCATCGAGCGATAGTCATCCAAAAATTTCGGAATGGCTATCCAACTGATGCAGTTCTAAAATATCGTCACCAACAAGCCTATAGATCAAGACTAAATCAGGCTTCACATGACAATCACGACAATTTTTAAACTCTGCACCACCTTTCAAGGGATGATCTAAATACTTTTCAGGCAAAGGATTATTTGCGACTAAACAATCTAATACTTCTGCCCATTCAGCCGTAACCAGTTCTAAATAACGTCTTTTAATATCACGTTTAAAAGAACTGGTTACGATAATCTTACGTTTAGCCATGTGCTTCTTCCGACATAGCTTTAATCGCTTCTTCTACCGTTTCGTACTCGGTGTACTCGCCATTTTCAATCTCTTTTAAAGATTGAAGTAACTTGGCTGCTGCTTTAGGAGTTAAAGCAGGTTCTCGTGCATAGTCAAAAGACAAAGGAATCGCTTTAGTTTTAACGATTTGATTCAAGAACAGTTTGAATGCTTGAGGCATAGTCAAACCATAGTCTTCCAAAATAGGGGTAACTTGTTCTTTTAACTCTGCTTCTAAGCGCATATTGAAATTGACTGCGGACATGATTCCCTCACTCAAAAACCATTAAAGTAAAGATAATATAAGTCATATTCTTTACTTTTTCATTACTTTTGATGTAATAAATGGTTTCTGACAACTGAATTTCGTATAACAGCCATTATGTTAAATGGATGGTGAATTGGTGGAAAATTCCTGTTTTTATAATTGCGAATAAGAGTTTTTATGTTAAATCATAATCCTAATGTATTAGTGTAATAAAATCTTATAGTTAATAATTATCTAATAAATCAATTAGATGTGCTTTTATGTTAGTCCATTCACTTTTGATAATACTGTACATTACGGTATCTCGAGTTGTACCATCTTTACGTAAAGCATGACCTCTAATTATCCCATCCTTTTTTGCGCCCAATCTTTCAATTGCTCGCTGACTTTTAATATTAAAAATATCAGTGCGAAGTCCAACCGTCTCAATATTTAACTGTTCAAAAGCAAATTGTAGTAATAGCAACTTACATGTCGTATTGACATGCGTACGCTGCACTGATTTTGCATACCAGGTATAACCTATTTCTAAGCGTTTCACGTTCAAAAGAACATCATGATAACTAGTTGTACCTAGAATTTTCCCAGAGTTTTCTTCAATGACAACAAATGGATAACGTGTACCTTCCTGTTTTTGTATTAGAGCTGTTTCAATATATTGATGAACCTCAGAATAATGTGGTGTTGATGTCACTCTTAACTTCCATAGCTGACCATCTTTACATGCTTCCATAAGCCCACTTTCATGTTCAAAAGATAAGGGAATTAAACGGATATTACTTTTATTCAAAACAACATGATCAAATAATTCTAATTCTTTCACAATACTTTCCCTTTACGACATTTGAGCTGAATACAAGTGGTTCTATTGAGTTAATAATTTCTAAAATTAACATAATACACCTTATACGAAATCAATATAGAAAGATGATATAATTCAATATATTAATGCCAATTTTATAGCCCGATTTTCCATGATCGGGCTTTTTTTATGATTTTTCACGTTCCACGCCTATTCTTTGATCAATGTTTCACAACTTTGATTAGCTCCATTAAATAATTAAAACCTAGATAATAAGAACCGAGCGAGTGTCTACGAGCGATTGAGCATCATCAAAATTTCGCCCTCGCCTTTTCTCTGATTACAAGCTCCCTTTCGATTTTAAACGGTAGGTACAGAGCATCCCGAATGGGTGCGAACTGTATTAGCCAAATTCTAGACGAGCGAAGCGAGCATAAAGACTACTGAGCGAAGCGAAGGCATAGTTTCTTTTTTATTAAATCCTCAATTCATATTTGAAAAAAACAGCCCCTCAACCGAGCGAAAGCGAGGTTAAAACGTCCGAGCTTTAGCGAGGGCATAGGGCTGTTTTCTACAAGTTTTTATATTTTTTATTTTTAAATATATTTTTAAATATTTTTAGATTGCTTGAAACGCAAGCACAGCAAGGCTTTCACAGCTAATAAGTACACCAATTCCGACATATAAGTACACCAATTCCGATATTTCAGTCCTAATAAGTACACCAATTCCGATATATAAGTACACCAATTCCGATGATATTGACACCTATATTATAAAGGTGTACAAATACACTTAAATTATAAAAGTGTATAACCATGAAAAATGACTTAGTTGTAAAAGATAATGCGTTGATTAATGCTAGTTATAGTCTTGGTCTTGTCGAACAACGATTAATTTTATTAGCTATCGTTATTATTCGGGAACATACCCATAACATGCACCTGGACTATATCGCCTTCAATAAACCAATCGAGATTACAGCAGAAAGTTACATCAATACGTTCGGTGTAAGCCATAGCACAGCATACGAAACTCTAAAGGATGCCTGTAAGTCTTTATTTTCCAGACAGTTTAGCTATCAAGAACCTAGAGAAAGAGGTATTGCTCATAAAACTACTCGCTGGGTATCTGATATTGCTTATATTGATAATTCTGCAACTATAGAATTTACTTTTGCTCCAGCGGTTTTACCCCTAATCACTTATCTTGAACAACACCTTACAAGCTACGAATTAAAACAAGTTGCCAATCTAACAAGCGGTTATGCTATTCGCCTGTACGAACTTTTAATCGCATGGCGTAGTACTGGGAAGACCCCAATTATTGATTTAAGTGAATTTCGTTCAAAACTTGGAGTTGGAGATGAGAAGTATCAAAGGATGGGGCAATTTAAAGAAAAAGTTTTACATATTGCTATTGAGCAAATTAATAAACATACAGACATTACAGCAACTTATGAGCAACATAAGCAGGGGCGTACAATCACAGGGTTTTCATTCAAATTTAAGCAAAAATCACAGCCGAAAATTGAAGTTAAACGTGATCCCAATACCCCTGATTTTTTTGTCAAAATGACAGACTCACAGCGCCATTTATTTGCCAAAAAAATGTCTGAAATGCCTGAGATGGGGAAATATTCACAAGGTACAGAAAGCTACCAACAATTTGCTATACGTATCGCTGATATGCTTTTAGAGCCTGAAAAATTCAGAGAGCTTTATCCAATTTTAGAAAAATCAGGATTTCAGCCATGATTAAATTAAATAACCTATCAACCGATCTAAAGCATGTGACCGTTGAATACCTCGACATCGTAAATTATGAAATTGCGAGGGAAAATATATGCGGTTATATCTTCCTATTATCCCGACTATCCAAAGATGCCGAACCCACCGAAAAAATGCAGATGGAAAGCAAAATACAGAACTTAATTTACTATCGGGATAATTTACAAATCGAGGACAAGGACAATATTCAAAAGGTTTTAAATACGCTCATTCCAGAGTATCAAGCCGAACAAAACAACCAAACAGCTAAGAAAAATTAGGCTTCAATGTCGGGCAAATCAAAAAGCTGTCGATCTCTATTTTCTGTTAAATATTCGTTGAGTTCAGCCAATATTTTTTCTTTATTGGCTTCATTCTGCATTTTTTTAATCAAATAAGAACCGAGCAAAATTTTACGCCGAGTATCATCCTTTCGTTGCTGTTCCTTTTGCTTGGTACGTTCTCTTGCTTCGATAGCCTGTTTTTGCGCTTTTAACTGTTTCAGCTTCTCTAACTGGGCTTCAATTTTCTTTTCTATATTTTCGGCAGATTTTGTCATAACGGTTCATTTCGGGATATAGGAAAACCACTCAAGCATAAGACCCTATGAATTGAAATTCAAGCGGGCTATATGCTATCGTGTTTTTCATGAAATGCGCACTTACGACTTGAATTTCATTCAAGTCATCGTTGCGTAAGGGGAATCCCCTTAACCCCAAAAAATTGCTACGCAATTTAAAAAGGCGAAAGAAAAAATGGCGATTTATCATTGCTCAACAAAAACAGTGAATCGAAGTTCGGGACGAACTGCGGTTGCATCGTCTGCCTACCGTTCAGGGGAAAAACTCAAAGATGAACGAACAGGACTAACCCACGACTTTACGAGAAAGGACGGTGTCGCCCATAGCGAAATTGTGTCTAACCTTGATATAGAAATAGACCGTAGCGAATTGTGGAACTTGGCGGAACAGTCCGAAAACCGCAAAGATGCTCGAACCGCTAGAGAATGGGTGATTGCCCTGCCTGATGAACTGGATGCAGATCAGCGCAAGGACTTGGCAAAAGAGTTTGCCCAATCGCTTGTTGATCGTTATGGCGTGATTGCAGATTTAGCCATTCACGAACCCAGCAAAGGCGGAAATGATAAAAACCATCACGCCCATATCATGCTGACCACCCGAAAAGCTGAATTAGACCCTGACAATAAACTCACTTTGACGACAAAAACCGATATTGAGTTAAGTAATGCCAAACGCAAAAGCCTAAATATGGGAACAACCCAAGACGACATCAAACAGATTCGGGAAACATGGGCGGACTTAGCCAATCACGCACTGGAGCGAGCAGGCTACCGAGAAAAAATAGACCACCGCAGCTATGCCGATCAGAACAATGGACTACAAGCCACCATTCATGAGGGGACTTCGGTCACTCAACTCCGTAGACAAGGCATAGACACCGAAATCAGCCGTTATAACGACCATGTGAAGCAACACAACGCCCAACACCTCAAACAACAGCAACAGCGCACAGACAGCGTTTTACAGCACGGTTTAAACCGTGCCGAGCAAGGCTTCGAGCAATGGCAGAAAAACCAAGAAGCTAAACGCCTAGAACAAGAACGCCAAGCCGAAATACAACGACAGCAAAAACTAGAGCAACAGCAAGCCGAGCGAGCCAACCGTAAAGCATCACAAGACTTAGATCAGGGCGGAATGTACCGATGAGCAACCAAAACGACCTAGATGACCAGCTCTATATTTTACTGGCATCTATGAAAGAGTATCGAGAAGCCATAGCAGACGATAACAAGCGATTAGAAGCGTTTTACAAGGAAGTGGCTAGCGGAGTACTCAATAAGACCGAAAAACACCTAAAAAACGCCAATCAGAAGCAAATAGACGCACTCAACAACAGTATTCGAGAATTAAACAATGCAACCAATCAACTTGACTGGCGATTCATGGCAATCTACGCCAGTGCTTTTGTTAGCTTGCTG
>NZ_CP156799.1 GCF_039862785.1 Acinetobacter sp. ANC 7912 | reverse complement strand
ATAAACTTTTATCCTGGATAAGCTTTAAATTAGTTTCATATATTTTTGGATTAAGAATGATATTTTTTGATTAGTTTTTCTAATTGAACAATATCACGAACGTTAATTAACGTTTTGCCTGCACCTGGTGTTCCTGTATCTAAACGAATCATTTTAAATCTTCTTTAATGCCAAGTTGCCAGCATTCAGTGATAGCCTTGTCACGATTGCAGCAAGTACAGTTGAAAAGAAAATATCAAATCCGGCTAAGTGTAGAATCGCAATCAAATCACCGGGTATACCGTAAGATTGTTGTTGAACAGCATTAACCGCCTGTTGAAAAGCAATGTAAGAAATTGATGAAGTTGTAAGAGCAACACCAGCACCAGTCAGGATATTTTTAAGAGCGCCCTTTTGTAAATCCTGTAATAAAGAAGATAAACTCATTCTGATCTCACCCCACCAATAATTAATGCAGCAATAAAAAAACCGACAAAAATAAGCACAGGTTTAGCTGTAGAAACAGTTGTACAAATTGGCTCATAAGAGATAGGTAATTTGATGATACCGACGCCCATATTGACCTCGGCTTCACGATCGGAAGGACATGAACCCCCAAAAGCAATATCAGTATCTATATCTGGTTGTTCTTGTTCTGGAATATCTAATTCAGTGTCATCTTGTTGTTCTGACTTAGCCCAATCCTTAACAGCAGTCCAGGCTTCAGAAATTGATGTAGCCCATTCTTCGGCCTTTGATTTTCCTGTTTCCCACCAATTTGTAAGAGTTTGAGGAAAAGAGATAACAACTTGAGCAGCTTCACAGACCAAAGGTGCCCAACCACAAAAAACAGGAAATTCAATTGATAAATCGGTTGCTTCAGGATTAGCTGTATTAGGTTTTGCTTCTCCAGTAGCTTCATTGGCTTTTTCAGCAGCAGCTTCATCAGCAGGCTTTGTTTGTGCAGATGCTTCTAACTGTTGAACGATAGGACGAGCTTTTGCATCATCTTTTTCAGCTTCGGCAACAATATCAGCAGCAGCGGCAGTAGTAGCAACTTGTGCAGAAGCATCACCACTTTCAGCATTTGAAATTACTTGTTGAGCAACAGTTTCTAGAGGAATAGATTTTTCCTCACGTTCTGCATTGGGATTGTAAGCAGGATTTGAAACATAAGGAATTTGATAATTCAAATCCCAGTTACGCAGATCGGGATAACGCTTAGAATGAAAATAACAATTACCATTTTCGGCATTAGCCATATTGGTACTGATTAAGGTATAGTCCCTTTGATTGCTTTGAGTTGCAACAAAAGCACATGCAGTAGTTAGAGAATCAAAAAGATATCTTTGTCTATCATCGCCATAAACAGTAAAAACTTTTTGAGCATGTGGACAGCCTGAAGATTGACAATCACTTACTTCAGGAAAATATTTAATTGCATTATTTTCAGGATCGAGAACCCAATCAACAGAGCCTAACAACTGTTCAACAGCAACGGAAAGAGCATAACCAGCAGCACCACGAGCGAGGACTTTAGCAACACCGCTTGCAGGGGGAGTAATTTTTGCAGTGCCTTTTTTTATGTAATCAACGCCATCAATAACAACTCTTTTTGTACCTTCATAAACAGTAGAAGCACCTTGAGCAACACCACCGCCCAAAGTCCAACCGCCAACATTGGCAGCATGAGCCGTAGTAAATAAATTGAAATAAAGAGTAAATGTAAGAAGTACAGTTAAAAACTTTTTCATCTGATTACTCTCCAAATACCATGTAAAGCAACCCAAGGAACGATGACTAATAACCAATAAAAAATAGATGCGTTTTCCATACTTCCCCCTTATACGAAAATCCCAGCCGAAGCTGGGAGATTCGAGCAGTAATTAACGTGCTTTCTTGACGTAAGCCCAACCAAGAAGCAACGCAACTACACCTGCAAGGATTGTTAGAATTGACAAAACGCCAGTTGAAACGCCACTCATTTCAGTTGAAATTTCGGTAAACAGATCAGCAACACCAGCAGCATTTGCACTAGAAGCAACTACCATTGAACCAACAGCAGCACCAGCAGCAGCAAAAGTAGGACAATGACGTTGGAACCAAGTTTTTTTACCCTGTTGAACAGTTGCTTCCATACGTTCTACGTTTTTTAAATTAGACATAATCGTCTCCTTTTTTATTTGCTCTGGTGGTAGATGAGCATAATGAAAGACCACCCAATCAAAAGGACGTAGATACTTGCAATCGGTGTTAAGATTAAAAGTGCATCGTCCTTTGTGATTGCTAACTGGTCGATTACTGGCGTGTACTCGACCCACTTAAGGCAGGCATTTGTGCTTTCTTCGACAATTTCACAGATGCTTGCCATTTCTTAAATTCTCTTTGTACAGTTATAAAAATGCTTGCAATAAACCAATTGATCAGAGAATTTAGCACCGCATTTCTTGCACTTATAAATGAGCTGTGACATTATAATTATTACCCTAACCTATTGATTTATTTACATATTATACATTATACGAAATAATGTATTTTAAACCTTTGATTTTGCTAAGCTTTCTAAATGCAAAGCATTCATGAAAAGATAAATCTTGTTCATTAACAAAATATTGGCCACACCCTGAACAGAAATCCATATCTAAGCTCCAACTTTCTTAAGCACTGGCTTAACACTGAAAATTTGCATCTCTGCACCATAATTTGTTTGACGTTCAACAAATTCAATTTCTACTTCTTGATAATTTTCCGCACACTCAATAAGGACTGCTTGGATCTGTTCAACTGGCATCATGCCAGGTGTAGGTTTTAAACTATATTGAACAGGACTTAACACAGTGGTTTTCAGGGAAAGCTTATCTTCACCTGTTTTTTTATCCTGATACTTGTTAGCAATTGGTGTAATTGTGCGTTTATTAAATTGAACTTGCATGGTTATAGCCTCCTCAGGCAACTAGATATAAGCCCTTTTTAGGACTGTATTGTGAAACTGGAATTTGATAGTCAGATGGCTGCTGGTCGCACATCTTGAGTTCAAACATACGGACAAACGGAATAACTTTGCCGTTAGGATTCTTATGAAGGTTTTGAATGTGAGATTTTGAAATACCGCAATCTAATAATGAATTAAGGCATTTATAAAATTGAGCTTCACTATACAAACCCTTAGTTGCAGTTAATCCAATCTGACGTACCAAAGAATAAAACTTCATAGCGTTATTAGCTTTTGTAAAACTTTCTTTACCAGTCTTTGTATAAGTCACTAATTTAGATTTGAGTAAATCTAAAATTTCGCCATCACTTGAAAAATTCATATATTTACCCTTCATTGTGTCTAAGATCGGGTCAAAAGCTACGTGCCAGAGGCGTAGCAATAATTCTGGCTGTTCATGTTGCAAATTAATTAACTGAAATAAATTAGACGGATAACCGTTTTTAGTTAGATACGTTTTAGTAATACGTGCTTCGAGACGTAAAACAGCATTAGCAAAAGGCAAAGCATCATGCATAGCCATGACAAGTGATTTAGAGCGCATACAGCCCTTCTCTGCTTGTTTCTGAACCTTATTTAATTGGGCTTTTACTTCTTCAAATTTGCCATACGCTTTAGGACGAACACTTGCACCATCGTTACCCCAAGTAATGTAATTATCGTATTTGACTTGACGCGCTTTACGGTGGCCAGATGCAAGATTGGACATATAGTCAAGAACTGGCTGAACCATATTCTGATGAGGCAATCTAAAAAGATAAGTAGTATCAAGACAAAGAACTTCTGTTTTATCTCTATCAAGAATCGCACTCAATTTAGGAAATGCTTCAAAAAACATTCCAAGCATGTGCATAGCACCAAGTTCTATAGATTCAAAACCATAAACATTGTGACCCTGTAAAAGCTTAAGTGGAGATGCTTTTAACTCAACATAAGGTACTGTATTCATAGTATTGGTATAAAACTTAACAGCCATATCTGTATAGTCACTTGGTAGAGCTTCATAAGGGTGATACAAGTCCCCTGTTATGGTCTGGCCGTCATCTGTCTTACTTACATGGCGTGTTGCTGCTGGAACTCCATAATCGCGAATATCACCATTGAACTGATGGTGATTATCAAAACTACGCACATGCGTAGGAATGATTGGAATCGCTAAACGGAGGAAATCGAGCATTTTTATACATGTATACAAATTACATTGAGATAAATTTAATACATGTACACATGAATATCAAGCACAAATTACATGTATACAAGTAGTATTGACAACATGTTAGATGAATACAGATTGGTTAAAAAATGGCAATTACAGTTAGGCTAAACGATAAAGAGCAAGAAATGCTTAGAAAAAAATGTATTGAGCTTAATAAACTATTGATTAATAGAAATTTAATGCCAATAAAAGAAAGCGAGCTTGTACATATTATTTTAGAACAATGTATAAATGAAACTGAATTAACAACAAGTGGACAAGTAAGGGTTATAGCTAAATAATTGGCTTAAATGCGAAACATTCTTGATAACTCTGAAAGCTCCGTTATATATAGCTCATAGAGCGAATTGCAAAAAACTTTCGAGAGTCAGGCACACTATTAGACAGTAGTGTGCCTTTTTCTTAGCGCCCTACTCCTCACACTCGTCGAAGCTCCTCGCGTTCGTCATGATGCGCAGACAGATGTTCGTATAATGAAGATTGATGTTAAAAAGCCCCGTGAGACGGTCTATTTTCTCACTGGGGCTTAGTAACATAATCTTCGGCTACATTATACGAAATCAGTCTTATAAGATTTTCACCAGGATAACACCTGGTCAAATGTAATATTTTGCCAACAATAAAAAATGATCAGAACAAAGAATCAATAACTTACGAAATTTTATGCTTTCCCAGGATAACTTCCCAGGTGATACATAATGCCAATCTCCCTGGTAAGCATTGATCTCTCCAGTGGCTAAAAAATCGAGTATAAAAACCGTATCAAAAAGCCAATAATTAAAAGCATTATAAAAAACTTAAAGCACCACTTAAAAAAACCTTTGAAATCCATATTATGTCAGTTCGGGCGGAACACGCCCTCTATTTGCCCCTATTAGATTCATCTTACCGGATTTTGTAATCAGGGAAAGAAAAATCATAATTTTAATGGGTGGCGTGTCACTCGTAGACACTCGTTAATTAATATCAAGCAGATGATTCTTGAACAGGTAAAGCGTTTTCAGTTTGCGGAGCTGCTGATTGTGGTTGCTGACCTGAATTAGTCGTTTGATTGCTTGAGGCCTGTTGTTTGAAATAGTTATATGGTCTGTTTGAACTGTCTTCCATAAGTCCTTTGCAGAGTTTTGGATCAATTCCGTTAATTTGTGTTCCCTGCTGGTCATAAGCTTTACATGATTTCTTGCTACAAAAACAACCAGAAAAAACCCGAATACTTGTAGGCTGAACGAACTGAACAGGCTGATAGCCGAATGGATCGGCAGGGTCATAAGCTGGCTCAATATCCAGAGTAGATTCATTGTTAGAAGTATTAAGAGGATTGTCATTTTCCCCCTGAACTTTCTCAGAGCCTGTTTCTGTTGTTGCTGGTGATTGCTTAGAATCAGATTTATCGCTTGATGGTTTGGCTGAATCATGTGGAGTACCTGTAGCAATCTGTCTAACTACGTTATTTTCCTTTGAAAAAGTACAGGTAAATAAGGAAATACAAGCAATTAAGACAGCAGATAAAATCATAATAAAGCGCCAAGGCAATCGACGCTTATGTGTATGAGCAGTTGAAGAACGGTAATATTTATAAAGATCAGGTGGAAAGGCAAAAGTATCTTTAATTTCGGCTGTTGCCTTATTCTTAAACGCATTCGGATCAATCTTGCAGGTTGACCATTCATATTGTGTAGAGCGTTTAAGACCAAAAGAATTGACCAAATGACGATGATGACCAACTAAAGCCCTAAATTCTTTTCGAACAAGATCAGGAAATTGAGTAATACCAACAATGTCAAAACCACGATGACGATGAATAGTTAAGTCTTTAACAATTGGATCAACTCCCCTATTTTCAGATGAAAATATAGGAATATTCTGGATTTCATCATAAACAACATAAGAGCCATCTGGGAGCTTGCGCCAGTCTGCATCTGATGGAATAGGACGGACTGTATCAATTTCTAAGCCAGCGATATTGGTATAGATAGTTCTAACAGGTCGGACTTTATTTAAAGAAAGATTATGTTCTTTATTAACTCGTTCAATAATTTCATTATAAAAAATAGAGCGATAAAAATAATCTTCAATACGTTCTGATGATTTTAAAAAATCAAAGTAATTATTATCAAAATGAAAAACTTCATCTTTTAAATCAACACCTTGACCAACTTTTCGAACACAATAAGCAAATTCGTCAG
>NZ_CP156798.1 GCF_039862785.1 Acinetobacter sp. ANC 7912 | reverse complement strand
TTTTGAACTGGCTAAAACCTTATTAAATGTAGCTTTAGGCTGTTTAAATTTTGACTAACGCAAGAAGTCATTGATTACAATCATCTAAGGATTACCATGAAAAATATCACTGATAAATTTTTGTTTTCTAATTTCTGCTTCAACTTCAAATTTTTTATCTAGAGTAGAACGAACATCAGAGCATCTTCCAAGTGTAATTTTTTTTGCTTTAGTTAATTTTTTTTTAGAATCTAAAAAAAATGGATTTGCATCCTTTGAAGTAATGAAATTACGATTTAATTCCATAAAATCTAAAGTACTATTAGACGAACCTTCCAACAAACAAGCCTCGTATAAGGTATCAAAACTAGAAATACCTTTCTTTTCAATAGAGTTATTTAGATTTGAATAATCCAAACTATTTAAAGCAGATAATGCCTTAACGATATAATTATAAGTATCTGGGTTATTAACTTTAATTGGTTGGTAATACCGAAGCCCTTTTTCTTTAAAAACATCAGCAGAACTACGCTCAATTAAAAATAAACTTAAAAATATGAAGATGATATATTTATTCATTAACAATTACTCTTGTATCTATTTAGTGAGATTAAAATACTAGACCTCTTGCGAAAGTCGTTTTTGCAAGTTCATCCGGTTTACCAGTGCAGCGATTAAGTTAATACGTAAACCGAATCTTTTTCGTCTGTTTTCTCCACGCCCTCTGTTCTTCTCAATACCCTATCCAATTCCATGCAGTCGGTTGGTTGCTGTTTTGATCGTTACGCTACAGATGAAAACAAGTGATGAAATACAAACACGGCGTACCGCTAAAAACAGCCCCAAAGGGCTAATATCTGATTTAGGCTATTTGCACCAGTAGATTACCGATCTACGAGATACTTTTAGCTTGTCTGCTATCTCTGTATAGCTCATGCCTTTTTCCTTGTAACGCACTGCTAGCTTACGTTTAGCGTTATATGCTTCACCTTTAGCTTTACCTCCTAACTGCCCTTTACGTGTCTGACGATCAATAAATTCTTGGTATGCATAACCATCTCGTTTCCACACCCAACGAGCAATTGATTTTGCAATGCCTTTAACTTCGTTGTACTGCATTGGGTCAGTGAATTGAGCATTCACAGCACAGCATTGAGCAATGACACCATCAAGCCACTGATTAAAGCTCTTAGCCCGATATTTGCGTACTTCCACATAAGCCCAATGCCTTACTGTATGGAACACACAGCAATTGCGACCAAGCCCCACAGCTTCATCTATTTTAATTTCTTTATTGATTTGACGAGGTGTTAAGTCCAGGCGTTCAGATAGTTGATCAAGTGTATAAGGTTGTTCACGTAGTACATGAGTACGCCATGAGCTGTGTATGGCGTTTTTAGTTATAAGCCCACTATAGTTGATGTCTGCATTCAAAACTTGCCTGAGAGCCAAATAGACGGCGTTAGCATATTTAATTGGTTTATCGTTGCTTGCATTCGTTTGATAGATCGGAGTTGCTAATTGATAAATGTAATGAGCATGTCCGTTCTCAGGATTCTCTACAATCAAGTTTGGAGTAGGTACGCCTACCATTGAATAGAAATAATCAACGTAGGCTGTTGGATAATCCAAATCAAAGACAAAGAAATGAGTGTAATAGGGATGATTAGGCTGAATATAGCGTTTAAGCAATGCTAGATGTTTAGGTCGAATCTGTAGACCTATTTGAAGATCATCCGAGCAATAAGGCTTACTTGGGAATCTGTCTGTAATTTGTGCTAAGTCTAATGTTAATTGTTGCATTGCATAACGTACCTGTTTGCAAATGCTCAAACAACCTGTATTATTGTTCTCAGATTGTTTGAACTTCACTGTTTTAAACGGTCTAAGGATTCAAGCCTGTATTTCTAAACTTTGGCGAGCGAGGAAATACGGGCTTTTTCATGTCTGAAATATTTGTATCACAATTCACTGAATATAAAAAATTTCTAACGCTAAATTATCCAAATATTTTTGAAAGTAGTCCTTTTCGTTCCTGTGGCTTATGTTCAATTAGCTTCTGATCTAACTGTTGTTTAAGCCATGCTTCATTTGCTTTGACGTATTCCAGTTGCTTTTCAAGTTGTTCAACTTGTAATTTTAGTTGTTCAATTTGTTGCTGTAAAAGCTGTTCATTACTGCTTTTAGATTGTTCAGATTGTTGCTGAATAGGCTGTTCAATATTATCTGTATTGTTCAGTAGTTGAATGACAGCTTGTTCCGTTGCTTTCTTGTCTGCCTTATTTCCAAATACACGCATCATATCTTGAACAGAAACAAGACCATCTGCATTCTTGGTTAGATCACCTTTCTTAATTCGAGCATAAATAGTGTTACGGCTAACCTTAAACAGTTTGCTTGCTTGGTTAATAGAAATATTGCTCATTGTTGCTCATTATTGTTTTGATTGATTGAACAAGAATATACAGTATTTCGCATGTTAGAAAGTGTGTAATAAAAAAGGGAGCATATAGCCCCCTTACGAGTAGTTGAAAGAATCAACGTACATTCATCTGCTTTTCAAGTTCAATAATCTTCTTGTCTAGCAGATTTTGCTCACGAGATAGTTTGGCAATTTCTACTTTAAGATTGGCTTGCTGTACGTAGAGCTTGCCCAGTTCATCAAAAGGATTGTCAGACTTAGCTTTAGCTTTCTTTTCTTCTTTAGCAACTTTGGCTTTATTGGCTGCACGTGTAGCTTGAGCTTTTTGACCACGCTCTACATTACGTTTTTCAACGTATGTTTTCGCTTTCTCAATGGTAAGATCAGATAAGTCATAAACATTCTTTAAGTCATCAAGGTTGTAGATGAACTTCGGATATTGTTTAAAGCCTTGTAGCTTTTCTTGAATAACTCCCTTGTCTAAGTCTTTATCAACGCCTAGAACTTCCTTAATTTCAGGGATAGAGAAAGTATAAAGTTTTGTTGTTTCTGTAGTCATGTATATGTTCAACTCGTTAAATTCTTTTCATGCCAGTAGGTTAGCAAACTTAATAAACCATTGAAATACAAATAATGTGGTGAATATTGATAAGACTGATCGGTTAGGGCTATATAAAATTAAACGCTGTACGTGAATAGAAATAAATTAGCAGGGTAGTTGTACTGTTTCATTCACGTAGAGAGAGCATATTGGCATGAAATATTTTCTAATATCCTCTTTCTCGACAAATTTCTTTTAATTTAGCTGCACTTTCTTTGAGTTGAGTTCTAATTTTTACTAGTGGAGAAAGAGTCCATGCTGAAGATTTATTAGTTAGCTCATTCGTTTTATTCAAGAAGTCAATACAAAGTATATTTTGTGCTGTAACAGAATCATCTTCTTCTACGAGTTTTTTCCTTAAGATAAGCATATCCTCAAAAATATTTTTAGCATCGTTATATTGATTATACTCATCTTTACGTTTAGCTAATCCATCTACGATATATTTATTGTACCTTAGATAGAAATCATTTTCTTCTATATGAAATTTAGTAATATTATTGTTTCGACAGGCTGTTGTAAGCGTATTTAGTTTATTTAAAGACTCAACATATATTGTATTTGTTTTATAGGTTGTTGCATAAAACTTCTTATTAGTATCTAAGGTTTGCTGTTTAAGCTTTCGATATTCAATACAATAAAGTCTTGTTAGTTCATTTTTATCAGAAGTTTTTGAGATTGTTGCTTGAAGGGTATTCAAGTCTTGGTCAATCTTTAAACTTTCTCTCTTATATTCTAAAACTTTATATACTTCAATTAGAAATATATCATTTTTGCTATTCTGTTGTGCAACCTTGGTTCTAGCTTGCTCTGGAGTAAGAGCAACTACTTCAAATGAAAAAAACAATAAAGATAAGGTAAGTAATTTAGTCACTGTGCTTATGAAATTTTAAAGTTATAAAATTATAGCTTAGCATATATGTTATGACTGGTAATAAGTATTAAACATCTATCATTAGACAATACCCAAAAGATAATAGAATTAAATGATAAATATATCTATCAATTGAGTTGTTTTGATAGTTAAATGATAGTATTATCATAATACTTAAAGAGATAGAGTTAAATAATAAAATGACCATTCATATATATGTAAGAGCTAGTACAAAAGACCAAGATGCAGAGAGAGCATTAGATAGCCTTAAAGAGTTTGCTAGTACCATTCAAGACAGTGTTAAGGAATATGTAGAGAATGAATCAGGTACAAAGCTAGATAGACCTGTATTAAACAAGTTACTTGATAAGGCAGAGAATGGAGATACCTTATTAGTTGAGAGCGTAGACCGCTTATCACGTTTAAAACAAGATGAGTTTGAAGTATTGAAAGGACGTATAAAAGAGAAAGGATTGAAGCTAGTTGTAGCTGATCTGCCAACTACTCATGTACTACTGAATACAGACGATACAATTACAAGCTCTATCCTGAATCTAGTTAATAACCTATTAATTGATTTACTTGCTACTATGGCTCGATTAGACAATGAAAAGCGTATAGAACGTATTAAGCAAGGTTTAGAGAGAAGCGGATACAAGCCTACTGGAAAGAAAGCAGATACAGCTAAACATGCTAGAATTAAAGAGTTAAATAATAAAGGCTTAACAAAAGAAGAAATAGCAAAGGCTGTAGGGTGTGGTGTTGCTACTGTATATAGAGTTTTAAAGGGGTAGTCTATGGATGTTTGTAGTTGGGATTGGGGAGCTATTAGTACGATTATTGGAGCAGGAATAGCTTCTGCTACTGCATTGTATATCTCAAGGCAGTGGAGAAATCAAAAAGGTAGTGAAGTTATAGCTAATGAAGCTAATAAAGCTTTTAAGGTGTTAAGTGAGATAGAGATATTAAGTTTATCTGCACTAAAACACTTTAAAGATGATAATTATAAACATCTTGTAAGTACTTATACAGAATATCAAGATAAATATGAAATACTGAGAGATTCAATTTTACTTATACTATATGTTGTTAGTGATAGTAGTTTAAAAGATAAATATTCTAATTTTGATAATACATATGAAAACTTTTCTAAAGTCATATCAAATAAATTAGAATATGATAGTTTTAATGATTCAAATATAGATGAATTGACTAGAAATATAGATGATATTGTTTTTACTAAACATTCTTATTCTAATGAAATTAAAATAATATTATCAGAGTATGCTCTATTTAAAAGAATATCCAAAAGCGCATAGGCGCACCGCACCTCACACGTGAGCATATAAGCACGTACACGTGAGAGAGAGGAAAGAAGCTATACTCTATCCCCTAGATTGTAATTAGTTGATAGATAATAAATGCTACAGCTACAGAGCATAATAAAAGTGTCATATCTCTATCTCCTTAAACTGTTCTAATAGCTTTACATCATCTACTAATGGCATATATAGCTTTACATTGCTTATATCAATACCATCAAAAGCAGGGAGAGCATCAAGAATATTTGATGTGATCTTGTCTAGATTTTCTTTATTCTTAACTACTTTATAGCCTTGTTCTGTATCTGCTTTTACTCTATTTGTTAGATATTGCCATAATACTAAATTAGATATTAGTTGATTGTATGCTGTATTAATTTGATATTGGTTATAGTCGATCATTATAGTTATTATCCTGTTTTCTTAATTGTTCTTTTCTTTTGTTCTTGTTTAGTCTTGTCAGCTTTAGGAGTTTTAGATTGTGTCAATCTGATACCTTTTAATTCCTTTTCTAGCTTTGTTTCATCTTTAGATAAGTAGCTATATCTATAAACTGCATCCTTAAAGTCTGCTGTATCTTTCAGATCATGGAAATAGTTATTAGTCTTTCTAATCTCTTTAAAAGCTGTGTAATAGTCTGCTGTATCAATAGAAACTGATCTTTCTTGTTTACGTGGCAAAGCAATAGCTGTACTAACACTATCTAAAGCATAAAGACAATCTCTAGCTTCATTTAAGATAGTAAAAGCATATTTAGAGCCAGTAGAAAATGTAAGCATGATATGTATATGGAATCCTGAATACCTACTCTTTTCCATAGCTATGTAGTATCCGTAACCTGTTTTAAGTTTACGTGATAAGGTTTTAGTTAATGCTAGATTTATAGATGATTTATCGAAGTCTGCTGATTCTACTTGTAAGACGATATGAGCTACTTGTGGCTTGTTTAGATTATCTCTACTACTTTCTAAGACTTTTAAGATGCTTTCAAATCTACGAGAATCTAAAGTGTAATTAGTGTTATATGTATAGCTCTTAGCTACTGTTTTAATTGATTTAGGCATATAGATATTAATTAATTATAAATATTAAATAGATATTGTTATTTGATATGAGTAGAGATGAGATAGAGAGATAGTTATATGTATCTGTAAGAGAGGATATATACTACTGTCTTAAATAAAATCCCTAAGCTGATGAGTGGCTAATAGATATTAAAAGGCTAGAAGCCTACTGTTGTTTTTATTGAAATGCCGTACTAGATTTATGTGAAAAGTTTTGTACTAAATTATGGAAAACACTATACCACATAAGGACTTTTTTGTCAATGTCTGACCAAGCTGTAAGCCTTTTCCTATATAGCTTCTAGGGTTTTTTATGTTTTATGGTTATGACGAATCTGACAGAGCAGAGAGAAGATAAAAAAGACTATATAAATACAGTAGTTTTACTGTGTTTTGAGTTGAGATAGAAAAATACTGATATTTAAAAAGACCTGTTTTTATGGTTATTTGAATACATACACCTACTGAACTGAAAATTCAGTTGAGTAGAAATAATAAATATTCCTAGCACTGAGAGCAGAATTGCGCTGAGCTAATCAGTACAATGTTC
This sequence comes from Acinetobacter sp. ANC 7912, assembly GCF_039862785.1. Lineage (NCBI taxonomy): Bacteria > Pseudomonadati > Pseudomonadota > Gammaproteobacteria > Moraxellales > Moraxellaceae > Acinetobacter > Acinetobacter thermotolerans. Next base: position 756 of record NZ_CP156798.1, on the reverse strand, counting down.
TATATGTTCTTTGATGATTGGTATAGAAATGTATAGACGTTTCCTCCATTGGAGGTAGCGTTATTCCTATTCAGTATCCATTTTTGGATTCTAAAAGATACCCTCAGATTTGAGGAGATGTATCCAAGTTTGGATGGATGTATTTAATTAGACACTAGATATTGTGTCTGTCAGATCATCCTAACACTAGATAAAGATATAAATATAATTCTGTATGCTCACCATTGCTCACAGGAGAGCGTTTAGACACCTTGCCTATGCACTTGTACCACTTCAACTTAAACGAGCTGTAAGAGCAAATGAGAGCCATTTAGAGCTATGCTATAAAAAGCCCTGATAAGATATGAAGTTTTATAATCGAATACCTGTTACTAATTTGATTTGAGCTTTTAGGAATTGAGAGCATGTCCTGCATTGAAGGATATGCAACTTCCTCCATTGCAGGAAGTTAAGATAGAACTTTCACAATTCTGTAAACGTGGACTAGGTATTGATTTAAGTACCTTGTCAAAGAGGGAGGGGATAAAGCTAATCTGCCCCCACCCCTAAATCCTGTCCTTAGTTTGAGGATAGGTACTCCGTATTAAGCAGGGGTTTTTCTTTTAAAGCTCCGCTTCCTTTCCATTGAGAAGCAGATAGACATTACATAACTAATTTTAATGAAAGGCTTGTTCTACTGATCTAGTTGTATTCAGAAATAAACAAAAATTTGTATGGTTAATAATAGACCTCTTGCGAAAGTATCTTTTACTTTAT
>NZ_CP156797.1 GCF_039862785.1 Acinetobacter sp. ANC 7912 | reverse complement strand
GTTATTAGTCTACTTTTTTATTTCTGAATATAAATCTATATAAAATATTATGTAGTTAAATGCAAGGTAAACGCAGTTAAATCTACAAAAAAAAATAAGTAGACTTATGGTAGGTAAACGTAGTCATATTGGTAGGTAAACGTAGTCATATTGGTAGGTAAACGTAGTCATATTGGTAGGTAAACGTAGTCATATAACCCTTGAAAGCATTGTGAACAAAGGCTTTCAGCATGTCTAAAAGCATTTAAAAACTTTAAAATAATTAAAAGCCCAGGCAAGGAAAAATTACCCTTGGTTTTCGCTACGCTCAAACTCTATTGAATCTCGCTTTCGCTCGATTCGTCGGGGCAATTTTTTGGCTCATCTCGTTGTGACTTTAATAAAAAGCAAAAGCACGATGAATTCGCTTCGCTCATAGAGCTTTTTTACTCGCTGCGCTCGATCTAGACTCAATTTTCTGCATGTAATTTACGCTTATTTAGGCTTCACAGCCTAAAAAGCTGTTTTTCAGAGGGTCTAAGCGCGAATTTCAGCGATTTCACTCGTAGACACTCGTTCTGTACCTTCCAGTGTGAATTTGAGCTTAAATCGCAAACAGGCAGCATTTAGAGCTACATTTAAAGAGGATTCAGATTAATTCCTTATCATTTGTTCCATGATCAAATTTAAATTTCTCAGGTCGCTTCTGTAGATTTTCAAGATTTCTTTGAGCATTCGTTATTTTTTGGCTAGAACTAGAAGCAGTATCCAGGTTCACTGATTTTTCTATTTTATTTGAATGTGGCTTTTTTTCACTGATTCCCATTTTGCTCAAATTTCGTAAAACTGAACTGTAAGAAATATTGTTCGCTAGCTCAGGTAAATCAGCGTGGATTTCCTTAATTGTATAACCAGATTCCAGCCGTTTTTCTATTTCTGGTAATACAGAGATGATGAATTTCTTTGCGCCATGTCTGGTGACCATAATGACTTCCTCTTTCTTTAATTTATGCAATTATGTGCAACTATATGCAATTAAGAGCTTTTATATGATTTTATATGAAATTATCTGCAACTATGAGCTTTTAAATGGTTTTTATTCATTTTGATGTGCAATTATATGCATTTATGTGCAATTGAACTTTCAGTGATATTGGCAAGATGTGTAATGTTGACCAACATGCAAGCATGATTGGCCCACCATTACGCCCACTTATTCGCTTTCAGCTCAACGTGGCATCTTGTCCTGCGGAGCTTTTGGCATAGCCAAAATGTACTGGAAATAGAAAAATGACTGAACAGAAAAAGCCGAAACGGATACGCCAAAAAGTAATTCAAGTTGTGGTAACTGAAGCTGAGAAAAAGCAAATTGAAGAAAATGCTGCTCAGGGAAATTTATCAGCTTCTCAATATTTGCGTGATCTTGGTTTGGGCTACCAGCCTAAAAGCGTGACGGATGTAAAAACAATCCAGGAGATCCGTAGCCTAAAAGCAGATATGAATAAAGTGGGTGCACTACTGAAAAACTTAATGAATGGAGAACTGACTGATCCGAAAGAGATCCGATCTAAAGTAAATGGGCTGCTGCTGGATTTTTCCAAGAACCAAAATTCAATTGATCTATTCATTTCTAAAGTCAGATCCGCGATCAAGTTTTAAAAAAGTGTAAGGTGTGTGACCTTGTATAGTGGCCTTAGCCAGCCGTTCCTTCAGAGCTGTATTCAAGTAGCCAATCTAAAAAAGTGTAAGGTGTGTGACCTTGTATAGTGGCGTTAGCCTGAATTTCGAATAAGAGATTTTATGTTAAGTAGTATTTATTACATTGTTCTTAATAGTGATATGTAATTCCTACTTTACGCTTCATCAGCCTAATTAAGTGTAAAGTAGGAAAACATATGACAGCTATCAATTCTATCTTAAAAATAGGTTAATAGAAGAAATGGTCATTTTCGTTGGTCGCATGATAGACAAATAGATCCATTTTCATAATTAACGACAGGTATTGTCGTAATGTTCGGCGATTAATAAATTATACATAATCCATTTTAGGTACAATCCCTTCATTTTCACCCTTTGTAATCTTGTTATGACCTCTGTTACTTATAAAACTATCGATCTTTTTGCTGGCATAGGTGGAATACGTTTAGGTTTTGAAAAATATGGCTGTGAAACGGTTTTTGCATCGGAATGGGATGAACACGCAAAGAAAATCTATAAGGACAATTTTGGTGATGAACCCTTTGGTGATATTAATCTAATAGAGCCTAAAGATATTCCTGATCATGACATTCTCTTAGCTGGTTTCCCATGCCAACCCTTTAGTATTGCGGGTAAAGGTCTAGGTTTTTCAGATACAAGAGGTACATTATTTTTTAATATTGAAGAAATATTAAGAGTAAAAAAACCGAAAGCGTTCCTGCTTGAGAATGTAAAGCGTCTAACTACTCATGATAAGGGAAATACATTTCAAACTATCAAAAATAAGTTAGAGGATCTGGGATATAACTTACATTATAAAGTATTAAATTCATTGGAATATGGTGGTGTTCCACAGAAACGAGAACGTATTTATATTGTTGGTTTCCTAGATAAAGTTGATTTCAATTTCCCTGAAAAATTAAATGCATATAGACCACTTTCTGAAATATTAGAAGCAGATGAAGACATTGAAAGCAAATATTTTTTATCTGAAGAAATTAGAAAAAAGAGATTTGAAAAACTAAAGAAAGAACCGCCTATGCCTTCAATATGGCATGAAAATATTGGTGGTAATATTTCAGCACTTCCATATTCATGTGCGTTAAGAGCTGGGGGGAGTTACAATTATTTAGTGGTAAATGGTATACGACGTTTAACCGGACGTGAGATGTTACGTTTACAAGGTTTTCCAGACACTTATAAAATTGATGTGCCTTATACTCAAGCGAGGAAAGTTGCTGGTAATTCAGTAACGGTTACAGTGATAGAACGTATCGCTGAAAATATGATAAATTGCTTAAAATCATTGAATTAGATGGCAGTTATGACAAGAGTTTTAGATGCAAAAGTGGCTTTAGATTCGTTAATTGCTAAGAGTAGAGCTCATCTATATAAACCTATGCAAATTGCTGAAATTCTGAGGAAATATAGACTAAATCCAGAAGAGTTAAATCCTTTAGAACTGGAAACATACAGAACACAATCGAAGAAATGGCGTGATGCGGTTACTTCTAAATTAGTTGGTAATGTATCAACTTCTAGTGCTCGTTTCCAAGATAATTTATTTGAGGAAAATGCCATTCCCCCTCGTATTTTAGAAGTGTTAGCAAAGGAAAATAATGCAAAAAATGGAGCTATAGAGGCTTATATTTATACCTTATTTGCTAAGCGCTTAGGCTCTGTATCTAATAGTGTTAATTATTGCTTATCCCATGATTCATCTAATTTTAAATTAGATGAATTCATGGATTCTTTTTGGAAAGAACCTGGATTAAAAAGAAGCATAGATAAAGTATTTGAATGTGTAGTGTATGCTTTATTTTCTTCTATAGTTGAAGCAATAGATGCTGAAATTACTCTTTCTTATAATACTGAAAAAAAATTTATTATCGAAGAATTTGAAGATTTTACAAAGGCTGTTCTCAATATCTCTGTAGCTGATACTTTTTTTAAAACAAATGGGAGTGTACATCGTATTGGAGCTACGAATGCAGCCGATAGAGGGTTAGATATTTGGACAAACTTTGGGGTTATTGTTCAAATTAAACACCTTTCTTTGTCTGAAGAGCTTGCAGAAGGGATTTGTAATTCTTTAACAGCAGATAGGATAGTCATTGTATGTAAAAAAGCAGATGCTAAAGTTATTGCATCATTACTTAATCAAATTGGATGGAAAAGTAAGATACAGAGTATTATTACAGAGGATCAGTTAATACAATGGTACGAAAAGGCTCTACGTGGTCAATATGCTAATCTTCTAAGTAGTAAACTTTTACTTAATTTACAAAGTGAAATTCAAAGAGAGTTTCCTGCAACCCTAGATGATAATTTTCTTAATTTTTATAAAGAGCGAAATTATCATTTATTACCAATTGATGATCTTTGGTTGACTGAATCTGGTAATGCAATTATCCCTGAATCTAATTAGCCTAAATATGAAGTTAAGCTAAAACTAACATAACACACGTTACACGCATTTTAAAAATGGAGCATAAGGCTCCATTTTTATTGAGTTTTTTTAATTTTTATGTCTGTAGGAATTACATAGTATCAGTATAAGAAACCACTAAATCCATGAGCTCTTCTGATGGTGTATTACAAAACTCACGTATTCTTTCAGCCACAGTTTGAGCACTTGTAAATTCTTCATCAGCATAGTTATTGAAGTCAAAAAGAACCTCAGCCATACCAGTTGGAAGATTCAACCCCGCTTGCAAAGCATCATAAGAATCGATAGCTGAGTTACCTTGCCATTTCACAATAGCCATAGTGTATGGCGTGCTTAATGGGTTATTCAGATGCTCTTTTGTGATGTCTAAAGTGTCTATATAGAATCCTGCATCTTTCCACTTTGGTAAAGTCACAGCCCATCCAATAGCACAAGCAACTGTATTACAGTCAGTGACGAGTTGTTCATCACTCACGAAGCCAACTGAGTCCTTAGATGGTCTTCTCCAAGTACGAATATCAAATCTATTGGGATCTAGTTTTTCTAAGAAATCAGCTAACTCTAAAAGTAAATCTGTACGCATAATTTATTACCTTTAATTATTTTCAATGAAGTTCTGAGCGTGTCCTCTCTTCACTTCATTAATAATGTCTTCAGGAGATAGCCCCGCTTTTTTTAAATGAGATATCAGTGCTACTGTAATTGCTAAGTGAAGGGGAATCATGCCAGTGCTTTTATAATTAGTAATTGAATTGGGATTCATGCCAAGTAACGTTGCAAGATCCTTAATTGATAAGCCCATTTCTAGCAATATAATTTGAAGCTCTGTGTAAGTCATACAGTGACTCCTGTCCTTGTTATTAGCAATATAGCACATAAAAAATGTGTATACACATTTTTTATGTGCTTTTTTAGGGTGGACACTTTAAATGGGTTCTAACATGGAATTTCGTATAACGCCCATTATGTTAAATGAAAAAAAGAAGAAAGACTAAAAAGTCTAAATTTATATTTATTTGACTTTTTAAAAAATAATTATTTGACTTTAATTTTAGTCATGATATTCTTATTCCTATATTAAATAGGAGATGGTTCATGAAATTAACTAATCACTCTGTTCAAAGAATGAAACAACGCAATATTAATCAAGAAATGATAATGCTAGCCAATATTTTTGGGGAACCAAGTAAGAAAGGCGAAAAAATTATCTTAAAAAGAAAAGATATTCATAGAATTATGAAGGTATTAGAAGTTTTAGAAAGACGTGGTGGGATTACTATAGTTGATGATCAAGATACTTTAATAACTACTTACTTTAATGATTCATTTAATCGAAAATTAAAGTCAAATAATGACTTTAATTTTAGTTAACTAGATAAAGGAAAAAGATATGCCACTTAAGATAAACACTGAAGCATTTGCAAAGGTGCCTGAAAATTTGGTTGATTCAGCTAAGCCTAATATTAAAAAGTACAACATTCGTGTGCATAAGACAGATCTAGCTGTTCTAGATGCTTTGGCTACACGAGATGGGATTTCGAGATCTCAATTACTTAATCAGCTAGTAGAAATAATTTTACTGAATAGTTTATTTAGCTTAGATACACGTGCTGGATATTATGTCGCAAAGGCTGCTAATCAGCTAGCGAGTATTCCACCAAAAGAAGGTTGGGTATTGGATTTAGCAAATAGACATTTCTCAGCAGTTTATGAGTTGAAATCACGTTGTGATTATGAAGATACCTGTTCAGAAGAACCTACTGATCGAGATCAGATTCATGAAAAATTATCTCAAGCAGTTAAAGATGGAAAATTAGGAAAAGTTTAATGGCTACATTAAGAGAAAAATTGAAAGATACTTTGGCTGAAAGTAACACAACAATTTATGAAACGGTATCTCTCCGGGTTCCTAGTAAAATTGCTGGGATGATAGATATTATGTCTGTCATTATGAAGACCCCTGTTGCATCACTTTTAACTGACGATATTACTGAGGCATTGGTTCACGAATTACTATCTGACTCTAGAAATATTGAATTAATCAACGAACTATATGTTAAAGATCGCACGCTTCTTTCTGGAGGATGTTTGCAAGTTCTTGAGCAAAATGAAATTTTAACAGAAGATATCGGTTCTATATCGTTTGTTAAAATAAACAAAGAAGGATAAGTAATTGGTATTTTTCAATAATTAGTTAGCAAGAATTTTATGTATATAACCAACTTTAATCTAAGTCGAATCACTAAAAGAATTGATATAGATGAGCAGCTTATAGCGGATATTTTTAAGAATATTGATATTAATTCATGTTTATCACGTGAAGAAATAGAAGATCTTCAAAGGGCTGCTACTTTTTTTAAAAAAAGTGCATTAGGTGTAAAAATTGAATTTCATCCTATCGAAGCAATTGAGGACACCGGTACTTGGTTGAATGAACATAATACGGCTGCGTTTCATTTGAATGCGGATTGTCCTAGGTTGAATGCTAAATGGGTAAACTTTTATCTTCCAGAAGAAGTGAGAAATAAAGGTAAGACTGCAATAGATAGGTTTAGAAAGTTAGTTAAATCTAAGATGAGTGAAGATGGAACTATAGCTGATGAAAGTTTCATTATTTTTCTTAAAGCTGAATTCGGGATAGCAGATCTTAATTTTGGTCGGATAGAAAAAGATAACTCTAGCTCAGTAAACTTCTCTGATGAAATTGAAAAATTATCTTTAGATGAGCTTAAGGCACAAATAGATGATTTATTTGAACAGATTTCAAATTTTCCAATGAAGTCCGAGCTACATAAAAAAATTTATGACCTACGTTATTGGGATTCGTCTAAATTAAAGCGCATTGAGAAAAATAGACCTTTAGAGGAAAAAAACTTAGCAGAGGAGTTTGCTACTCTAAAAAGTAGGCTTATTGCTTCAACTATGCTTTTCTCAAAGAAAGTGAATAATTTTGATCAAGAAGCTTTAGAAGAGGAAGTTTTATTAGCATTAAATTTTAAAAAGTGTTCAGAATGCTTTAAGCCCCACTAATTTAAAGATTTCCTAAAATTAACATAATACACCTTATACGAAATGCGTTATAATTCTCTTGAAAATTCAACGCTGTAGTTCCTAGTTAATAGCCCGAACATCCCTGTTCGGGCTTTTTTTATGATTTTTCACGTTCCACGCCTATTATTTAAGCAATGTTTCACGATTTTGATTAGCTCAATTGAATAATCAGGATGCCTGGTCTTTTTCTTTTTGGCGTTCATCCAGCTCTTTTTTGAGTGCCTTTTTATCCTGGTACGATGCAATCAGCATGATCGGGATCAGTAGCGGGGCCACAATAATTCCCAGGGCAATGTCTTTCAGTTTCGGCATGATCTCTCTCCCTTAGTCATTATCAAAAACAGCATTCAGCACACGGCCAAATAAGCCACGTTTTTTAGGTTCTGGTTCAACATGCTCAGGAAGATGGATCCGTTTACTCTCGGAAGTAGTCAATTCGTCATAGTTAGAGTCAGTCTGTGACCGAGGATCCGTTGCTATATTTGAATTTGTAGATTCATTTAGCTTATCAATATTTTCTTGTTGTGACTGTTCTAAGGTGCCTTTAAACTCAATTCTATGAGTAAGATCTTCAATATGTTGCATCAAAGACTTTTCTCTTTGATTTGCTAAATCTAACTGATTTTTTAGTAAAGAAATCTGATCTTTTAATAGATTTTCGACTTCAGATTGAACGTGTACCTGTACATCCTTCTGAACTTGTTCAGTACGTGTACTGGACTGAACACCGACTGGGTTGCCATAAACTCTGATAAGTTCAGATAAGTCTATTAGACCATCATTATCTCTTGATAATTCACCATTTTTTAAAGCCTCATATATTGTTGTCCGTGATTTTTTAAAGGCTTTACTTGCGTCCATAACGCTAAATTTTGTAGTGTTCAATACAATCCCTCTGTTCATGTACAAGGATGTTCAGGTGAGCATATTACTGAACATTATCTTTATTTTGTTTGAAAGCCAACCTTTACTAGATATGGATATAGTTCTTTAAATTTTTCAGCATCTAATAGCATTTCGGCAATTCGTACGGCAAATTGCGGATAGCTTTCGGTGCCTTGAGAATACTTACTCATTTCAGGCAGTTCTGACAATTTGTTAGCAAATAAATGACGCTGGGCATCTGTTAACTTGGTGAAAATATCTAAGGTGTTTTGATCTCTAGCTTCTAGATTTGGTTTGTTAACGTTTTTCTTTTGCTTGAATGAGAATGAAAAGCCATAAATTGAACGTCCTTTTTTATGCTGCTCATACTTAACAGTGATATCTGTAAACTCATTAACTTGAGCCATAGCTAGATGTAAGACTCTGTCTTTAAAGTTCCCCATTCTTGTGTACTCATCATCAAGCACACCAATTTTTTTTCTAAACTCTTCAAGCTCTATAACAGGAGTTTGGCCAGTGCTACGCCATGCGATCAATAATTCATATAGACGTACAGCATAAGCACTACTGAGATTACTAACTTGCTGTAATTCATACTTAGTGAACTGTTCTTCGAGTTTAGTAATTAATGGAACAATAGCAGGTGCAAAAATTAACTTAACAGTCGCTTCAGCGTCAACATAACGAATCTCACTAACCCATCGGCTTAGTACGTTTTCGATATTTCCTCGTTTATTCATCTCTTGATAGCTAAATTGTCTAGCAAATAAATCTTTTGAAGCATCCTTTAATGCTTGATAGGCAGTCTGTCTTGCAACATTGAATTGATTGATATAGCTCTCTGCATGGACTTCTAAAGGGTTGTTTGCATTAATGCCTTTACCACTTTCTCTTGCTTCAACAATAGCTAAAAGAATAAGTCGCTGTTCAACTAGATCTAGGTTATAGCTTGCGTTAATTAAAGCATTATCTTTTACAACTAGATCTCGCAT
>NZ_CP156796.1 GCF_039862785.1 Acinetobacter sp. ANC 7912 | reverse complement strand
TAATCGTTGATCTTTAGGCTTTTGCTTATTCCGTTTATTCAAATAAATCTGATCTGCATTTCGACAAGCCACTTCAAACTCTTTCATACTCCAAGCCTTCTTGGCAGTGAAGCGTACATAGTGTAAGTTTTTTGGAAAATACATTTGATTCAGCTTCTTCTGCTCGGGATTTCGGGCATTTAATATCGATCTCATTTTAGCCTGTAACGTGCCAATTTGATGACGTGTACCGTGAAAATTCCCCTTAGAACTCAATCTAAAAGTGGCTTCTTTCAAACGATCAGCCTGTTCAGTCGAAATTAAATCAATTTTTTTATTCAACTCCCGCGTTGCCGACTGCATAAATTCTTGCGATAGATACCAGGTAAAACGGATTTTCTTCTGAGAATATCGTTGAAAAAACTCCAAATGCTTTTTACGAACCCCACGTAATGCACGAGTTAGCTCTTTCAACCGCTCGTTATAGCTCACGTCATCGTTAAATTTAATTCCAAACCGTTGCAGTAAAAATGCACTCACGGATGCCTGATTCCAACGGGTATGTTCATTTTCTAAAAAAGCAAAGCCAAAAATGCGTTGAATACTGGAAAAACGCCTGACATCAGAGGCATCAAAAGGCTTAAACACCCGATAAACCAGATCTTGGTTACTATCAATAGTTTTTACACGCTTGGCATGAACATTAAAAATAACGCCAAAGCGTTCAGGATGATAATAAACCCGAGAAAATTCCGGCTTAAGATCACTAAACTCAATGTATTGTCCCAGTACATAATCCCCATAGCGCAGCAGTTTTTCTTTTTTAGTCGTCAAGATACTATTCAACTTTTGCTTCTGTACCATGCTCGAATTTTTGGCGAGTATTTCTTTTAGCGTCAGCTTACTTCTTCGCGCTTCTCTGTAGCCTGTGGTAAATAACCAAAACTGGAATACCTCACTTTTGGCTGGATCATAATTGATGACCAGACTCCATACTGGTTCCCCGTAGTCCGATTTTTTCTTACGCTCAGATTCAGTCAGATCGAGGCCATACTCCAAAATTAATTTTGGAAGCACATGATGGAACTTTGAAAAAGGCACAGTATCAGAAAACCAAAACTTAGCCCTTCCATTCGAAATGCATTGCATAAGACTGAGAAGACAGTCTGTTTTCGTTGTTGTGTAGTAGATCATTATCTAATCAAAATATACCTTTTATGCGGAAAGCATAAAAGTTTATCTTTGATTAAAAAAGAATAAAAAACACCATTTTTATAAAATAGCGTTTTTTTTGATCAATTTTGGTATTTGTATAAATAAGAGTTCCGTAAATTGAGCGTCAGCAACATGCTGCTGTTTATTTCATGTGTGGGTTTTAAATATGAATGTCTGCTCCAAAGGCTCTATTTTGCGTTTTAAGAGCGTTTAATGATTTAACCAGGGATTTATATTGTTTTTAGAGTTAAACGAGCTAATATCCCCTATTTTTTGCTTCTAAACATAAATATATAAGCGAGTGTCTACGAGCGACACAATAAAAAGTCGCGCCTAGACTCCCTGAAAAACATTTTTTTAGTATCAAAATCTCAAAAACAGTAAATCACTTGTAGAAAATTGAGTCTAGACCCGAGCGAAGCGAGCAAAAAAGTACTATGAGCGAAGCGAATTCCAAGTTTCTTTTACTTTTTCTTAAAGTCACGTAAGTATTCACCAAAAAAATTGCCCCGACGAACTGAGCGAAAGCGAAGTTCAATAGAGTTTGAGCGAAGCGAAAACCAAGGGCAATTTTTCGTGACTTGGCTTTTAATTATTTTAAAGTTTTTAAATGCTTTTAAATGGCTTGAAAGCCTTATGAATAAAGGGTTTTAGCTCTTATATGTCCACGTTTACCTTGCAATATGTCCACGTTTACCTTGCAATATGTCCACGTTTACCTTGCAATATGTCCACGTTTACCTTGCATTAGTACACAAATAATATTAACGTGTACTTATACACAATAAAAAAATAGTGGCTATGAGAGATTTAGTTGTAAAAGACAATGCCTTAATCAACGCAAGCTATAACTTAGACTTAGTAGAACAACGTTTAATTTTATTGGCTATTGTTGAAGCAAGGGAAAGTGGGAAAGGGATTAATGCAAATGATCCATTAGAAGTTCATGCAGATAGTTATATCAATCAATTTGGTGTACACCGTAATACAGCTTATCAAGCCTTAAAAGATGCTTGTAAGGATTTATTCGCGCGTCAATTTAGCTATCAAGAGAAAAAAGCTAATGGGAATATCCGAAATGTTATGAGTCGTTGGGTATCTCAAATTGCTTATAACGACAATGAAGCAACTGTAGACTTAATATTTGCACCTGCTGTTGTTCCCTTCATAACCCGACTGGAAGAACAATTTACTAAATATGAATTACAGCAAGTTAGTAGTCTTAGTAGCGCTTATGCCATTCGCTTATATGAGCTTCTAATTCAGTGGCGAAGCACTGGTAAAACCCCAACCATAGAACTACAAGAATTTAGAAAGAAGTTAGGCGTTCTTGATAATGAATATTTACGGATGGCTCATTTAAAAGAGCGTGTTTTAGAGCTTTCAATTAAACAAATAAATGAGCATACGGATATAACTGTAAAATATGAACAGCATAAAAGAGGACGTTCTATTTCAGGATTTTCTTTTACCTTTAAACAGAAGAAGAAGGATAGCCCATCAATAGAAAGAGATCCGAACACTTTGGAGCTTTTTTCAAAGATGACCGATGCTCAACGTCATATGTTTGCTAATAAGCTTTCAGAATTACCTGAAATGGGGAAATATTCTCAAGGTACAGAAAGCTACCAACAGTTTGCTGTACGTATTGCTGAGATGCTACAAGATCCCGCTCAATTCAAAGAGCTATACCCATACCTAAAAAAAGTGGGATACATGCCATCAAATAAAAAGGACACCGTAAATGGCTAAGTTATCACTAAGTGAAGTATCTAAAAAATTTCATGTGGATAGATCAACCATTTACAGAGCTGTACGTAATGGACGTTTATCACGCTCCAGTGATGGACAATTCGATCTAGCAGAGGTCATACGATGCTTTGGAGAACCTGAGCAAACATCTCAGAAAATTGAATCATCTAAGCAAGAAGGTGATGAATCTACAAAAAAACTTATTGCCCATTTAGAAAATGAAGTCAAAAAATACCAAGAACGTGAAGAACGGTTAATGCAACAAATTGACCGTATGCAAACACTCATTGAGCTGAAAAGTGTTGCACCTGCCACAGCAGCACCACAACAAGATGCTACGGCATGCGACACCGACCTACCACAGCATGCGACAACACAACAAGACAATGATAATAAAAAGAATAATGAATTAAATATTGCAGAAAATGTGGCAGTGCCACAACAAGAAACTACAGCATACCACACCCAAACGCTACAGCATGCCACGTTGCAAAATGTGGCAGTGCCACAACCTAAAAAACGTGGTTTATTTGGCCGTGTGCTGAATGCCGTCTTTGATAATGACTGAGCAATAAGGGTGAAAGATCATGCCGAAACTGAAAGACATTGCCCTGGGAATTATTGTAGCTCCGCTGCTGATCCCGATCATGCTGATTGCATCGTACCAGGATAAAAAGGCGCTGAAGAAAGAGCTGGATGAATGCCAAAAAGAAAAAGACCAGGCATCCTGATTATTCGCCAAAGCTAAACAAACCCGTGGAACATTGTTTATTTATTGATCGTGGAACATGAAAAATCACTAAAACAGCCTAAGAGTGAGTGCTTAGGCTGTTTTTACATCTATAAGACATTGTTTTAGAAGGAATTTTACAAAACGTTTCGTATAAGGTGTATTATGTTAATTTTAGAAGATCTATACAATTCTGTACTTTTTCACAATCATAGAAAAAGCAAATAAAATACTTATCCAAAATAAATAATCAATAAAAAAATTGAGAAAAACAAATTGATCCATGCCGATGAAAATAAATAAAGGATTGATACTTATACTTCCGACTGGAGAGGTTTCACCATCTATAAGGAACTGGAGAGGAAATCCCCCAGCTATGACTTTAACTTTTTCAAGCTTATCTACAACTATGCGAGCAACTAGGGGTCGTTTGCGGGAGAGGGCGAAATCCTACGCTAAGGCTTTGGCCAACGATATTCTCCGGTAAGATTGATGTGTTCCCAGGGGATAGGAGAAGTCGCTTGATATCTAGTATGACGTCTGTCGCACCTGCTTGATCGCGGCCGCGATAGCTAGATCGCGTTGCTCCTCTTCTCCATCCGCGTTCCAAGCTGCGGAAAGGCACCCATAAGCGTACGCCTGGTCGAGCAGGCGACGCGGATCGACGTCCAGCGCACGAGAGAATGCGTCCGCCATCTGTGCAATGCGTCTAGGATCGAGACAAAGGTCGTCTCTGTCAGCCGGATCGTAGAACATATTGGCGGCGCCAAAGCCCACTTCACCGACCAGACCGACGGGATCTATCACCAGCCAGCCGCGACTGGAGAACATGATGTTTTCATGATGCAGATCGCCATGTAGCCCACGCAGTTCCGAGGCATTGCTCATCATTTGATCGGCTATAATCGCCGCGTGGACGTAGTCAGTTTGACAACCTGCGTTTTGATCATCGCGCGCCCGCTGAAACAAAGCTGCAAAGCGATCCCGGATCGGGAGAAGGGCAGAAGGCAGGGGTTCCTCAGATGCGGCATACAGCTTCGCCATTAGTTCCGCTGCAATTTCGGTCGCCTGGTAGTCGCCGTGCTCGGCAACGATGTGAGAGAGCATTCGCTCCCCGGCATATTCGAGCAACATCAGATTGTTCTCACGACCGAGCAACCGGACTGCTCCCCTCCCATTGCGCCATACCAGATAGTCGGCCCCGCGCAGTTCATCAGCAATGTCTTCTATAGGTTTCAATCCCTTGACGATTGCAGGAGTCCCGTCTGGCAATGAAACTTTCCAAACGAGGCTGGAAAAGGTGTCCGCAATGAGAACAGGTTGCGAAACGTGCCAATGAGCAGGAAAAACAGGCGGCATGAACATCAACCCCAAGTCAGAGGGTCCAATCGCAGATAGAAGGCAAGGCGTTCGCGGTCGGGGGCTTCGATCCCCAATACATTGAATAGGACAGCGAAGGCGCGCTCTGCTTCATCTGGCGCTGCCCAGTTCTCTTCGGCGTTAGCAATCATGAGTGCCAAATCGGCATAGCGATCTGCTGTTCCGAGCCGCCCAAGGTCGATCAGACCCGTGCATTGAAGAGTTTTAGGGTCCACCATGAAGTTCGGCATGCAGGGATCACCATGGCAAACAACCATATCGGTGCGCTCTTGGTCGAGCCGCACCGGTAGCTCTCGTTCGACACGAGCCAAAAGATCGAGCTGCGGCGTACTCTTGTCCTCGTCCGGTAAGAAGTCGGGATTGACGGCATTGCGGGACACCACATCAACGGCGCGTCCGAACATTCGCGACAGCCTGCGCTCAAACGGACATTGATCAACCGATAGGCTGTGAACAGCGCCAAGTTGCTGCCCCATTGACGGCCACGCTTTGAGCAAATCCGCTCCAGACAGATCAGCCGCCGGTACTCCCGGAATTGCCGTTATCACCAAGCATGCACCCTCCTGTTCCTCCTGCCAGTTGATCACCTCGGGGCAAGCCACACCTCGACCTTTGAGCCAAATGAGGCGGTCACGCTCTCCAGCGAGCTCACCGCGGCGGGAAGCAGGTGCGATTTTCGCGAAGGCATGCCCGTCACCACGTCGAAAAACAAAATCACCAGATTCTCCGCCTCTGACAGGCAACCAGTCAGAATGCGATTCACCAAAAAAAATATTAGTTCGATTCAATGGAGGTTCCTTCAGTTTTCTGATGAAGCGCGGAGGTGGCTCAACCTGCGAAAAGAGGTGGTGTTTCAAAAAGTATGCTGAAACAAAGCAGGTTGAATTTTGATAAAATAGAGAAATGCGAATAACTCTAGAAATCAAATGTCCAACCTGCCTCAGTGACAGTATAAAGAAAAATGGCATCAAAGTAGATGGGAAACAAAACTATCAGTGCAAAGACTGTAAACGTCAGTTTATTGGTGACCATGCTCTGAGCTATCTAGGATGTCATTCAGGCATTACTCGAAAAATATTACAGTTGATGGTCAGAGGTAGTGGTATACGAGATATCGCTGAAGTTGAGCGAATCAGTATCGGTAAAGTTTTACGTACTTTAACCGAATCGACCTACCAAATTCAGCCTAAACAAAGTCATTATGAGTCTCTTGAAGTTGATGAGTTTTGGACTTTTGTGGGAAATAAAAATAATAAACAATGGCTTATTTACGCCTACCATCGAGAAACAGGTGAGATTGTTGCTTATGTTTGGGGTAAAAGAGACTTAGCTACAGTTCAACGATTGAAGGCAAAGCTTAAACAATTAGGTATTCACTACACCCGAATTGCAAGTGATCATTGGGATCAGTTTCATAACTGCTTTTAAAAACTGCAAGCAAAGTATTGGTAAATTTTTTACTGTAGGTATTGAAGGTAATAATTGCAAAATAAGGCATCGAATTAGGCGCGGTTTTAGAAGGAGTTGTAATTTTTCAAAAAAGATTGAAAACCATTTTAAAGCTTTCGACTTAACCTTTTTTTACATCAATAATGGCTTCATTTAATGTCAGCATACTTTTTGAAACACCACCCGTGATTCACTGCGATAAACAGGACTGTTGTTAAAAAAAGTAAAGGTAAAGGAGCAAGTAAGAGTGCTTTTACTATTTGTTCATTTGAGTATTTCACTAATTTAATTCTCTTATCTACTCAATAACTATTCATACTATACCGATTTTCTTGGAGGTCGTTTGCTTCCATTTAACATAATGGATATTATACGAAGTACATTTGTATATTAATTTAAATATCAACTACTTAATAAAACCAGAAAAATCTAAAAATGACCGAAAAGCCGATTTTGAAACAAGTCGGCTTTTTTATGAGCGGTTTTGATAGTTCTTGCCAATAAATTTGTTTAAAAAGTAATCAATTTTAGTATTTTTCCAATGTTCTCAATTCTTCCAGGCTGAAAACTATCCCCAATTGCTGGGGATAGAATTTAGGCTATTTTGTACGCTTTGGCTCACATAAAACTCGGCCCTTTGCGGCTATCCAGGATAGGTGAATTTTCCTATGATGAAGTCATAGAGAACAGGATGTTCCAAACAACAAGAATAAGAAAGATCGCACCAGGAGCGTGAGGTAAGACAGGAGTCATACCTAGCAACCCAATATGAGAAACCCCGGCAGGATGCCGGGGTTTTTTATTATCTAAAATATTTAGATCAAAGTTGGATGGGCATCCAGAATGCGAATTAAAGTCGCTGCAGGACCAGTCGGATAGCGTCGGCCTTGTTCCCAGTTTTGTAGGGTTCTCGCGCTGATATGCAAACGTGCAGCAAACTCTGCCTGGGTTAAGCCAGTTTTCTCACGTACTTCTTTAATATCTGGCAATTCAAGCGCTGTGACTCGGCTTGCTTTTATTTCATTGCGTTTGATGGCACCAGCTTCTTTGATTGAAGCAACCAGGTCATCAAATAAGTTGTTATCCATGAAATTGCTCCTTCACTAATTGACGCAGGATCGAGGTTTCTTTATCTGTCAGATTATCTTTCACAGACTTTGGATAAGCCACCAGGAAAAAGATCTGATCATCTTCTGTGACCCAATAATAGATCACACGGATACCGCCACTTTTGCCTTTATTGCCCTGAGCACAACGTACTTTACGAATGCCACCGCCATTCTTGATTAAGTCACCTTTATCAGGCTGTATCAAGAGATCTTGCTGGAGCTGACGATACTCTTCATCACTTACAAGCTCTTTGATTTGCTTGGTAAAAATACTAGTTTCAATGAATAGCATAGATTTAAGTACGTCAATGGCGTATAAGAATTTTAGCAGTTTTTGCATAAAAAAACGAGAGCTTTGAGCTCTCGTTTCGCACAATCAATATCGTATTAGTTTTAACAATAGTATTTATAAAATTTTAAAAATTTTTCCACTTAAAGTACTTTGGAAAAACATTTCGAAACTAGGTCGAATATCTTCTCCCTCAACAGTGATATGTTTTATATTCGAGTGAGATTGCGTATCGGCAAACTGATGATCTACTGTGGCTTGAATAGCGTGTTTAACGCCAAACTGGTCTTTTACGCTGAGAGTCTGTTTAAACATATATATTTCCTTAAAAAAATTGCAGTGGAAATACCACATAAATTATTGATGTTTAAGAATTTATCGCTAAGCAACTTTATGATTTAATTTAAATAGCTGATTTAGAGAAGTGTAAAATGTACGGCCATCCAAATTTAAATCAACTTCTATTCCAGATTCCAGTAGAACTCTTTTACCTACTTCGACTTGTTTTAAACCTTGACGTGTATTTTGCATTTTATGTAGAGGAATTAATGAAACAATAATTTCAGTACCATTTTTAGATTTTGCAATTAAATCATTTACTTTTAACAACTTATATCCTATTTTTTAGAGATTTTTTCAATTTTGAAAACATTTTAAAGCATAAAAAAAGCACTTATGAGTGCTTTTTATTACTGCTTATTATTACTTAGATAGCAACAATATTTACAGCATTCGGTCCTTTTTGACCTTGAGCTACACTGAATTCAACTTGCTGGCCTTCAAATAAGGTCTTGAAACCTGAACTCGCGATTTCGCTGAAATGAGCAAAAACGTCTGGACCTGATTCTTGTTGAATGAAACCAAAACCTTTAGTTTCGTTAAACCACTTAACAGTACCTTTAACAATATTTGAGTTTGACATAATATATCCTACTAATTTTTAATAATTTTTTAGTCATTTTATTGACTGATTAATAACTTTGAAAATAATAAAGAATGAAACTTAAAATCTAAAAAACGAAGGATTATGACTAAAACTGCGATACTTAAGGAAGATTTACCGAAACAAGACTTTTTTTCTAGTTAAGTTAAATATACAGTAAAAATAAAAATAATCAAGTTTTTTTGATATAAATATTAATTTTTCTTATAAAATCTATATTTTTTCTTTAAAAATTAATTAAATTCAATAACTTATTTATTATATTATTTAATATT